>NZ_JBBOZJ010000003.1:0-5878 GCF_038008565.1 Paenibacillus sp. FSL F4-0125 | reverse complement strand
GATCTTTAGGGGCTACCGTTGTACCATCACCCAAAACCCACCCTTTATCAGGACTCCACGTAGCCGTTTTAGTTTTATCATTAGTTGGATGCGCTACAAAATCACCGACTGCAGGAGTTGCTATAGCCGGTATACTTGCTACCGTTGCTATTGCTGTAGCTTTTTTAGCTTGTATTGTGTCATATTCTGCTTTTGTCATTACTTTAAAAAAACTATGTGTATAATCCATTATTTGTTGATACGCAATAGCAGGTGCCACTAACTCTCCATTAAAATACGTTGTAGATAAATCAATATTTGCACCACCAATATAAATTCTGGCAGATTTATCATCAGCCCTGTAATAATTGAAAAAGCGAACTACACCATAGTTTGGATCAGCTGTAGCCGCTGTATTATATCCAGTGTATCTAGTACCTTTTAGAACAAAGTCATAATAATAGATCATGTTAGCCGCCGGATAAAAACCATACCAATCATATCCATTGTCAGTTTTAACAGCTTTAGAGCTAGAATAACCGGTTACACTGCCATATATAGTAGGTGATGACATTACAAACAACGATCCTAATCTATTAGTCAGATATCCCATAACACTTGTGCTAATATCCATAGTCTTTTTACCAGCATCGACCGCCGCTTTATATGACGCTAATATCTCAGCTTTTATCGTATCTTGCGTAGTATTCCACACATACGTTGCGTGGTCGTAAGCCGCATCTGCAAACTCTGTTTGACCAAATGCAGAAGCCGCCCCAACCACCCCTAGAGCCAGCAAAACATATGCACCAACGCCAACCTCAATTCCCAAAGGCAATGCAATAGGCACAGCGCCAGCAGGTTTAGGAGGCACTACTATCGCAGATAAATATATTAGAATTAAGGTACTTATCAGTATTTTCTTAATCAATATTTGTCTTTGTCTTTCATTTAATAGATAATATGGCATATGTTCCTCCCTAATAAAAAAGAGCCTTGAAGGCTTGACCCCTCCAAGACTCCGGATGTGGAGCATTTATTTTGCAAGCATGCCGAACAGCTTACGACCGTATTTCCATGCAAGGATTACGCCCATAACCGTTACGGCAGAAGCAGCCACCGTCCCGATCACAACTAGAATTGTGGTCGTGATGCTGGCAAACGTACCAGTAACACCAGCAGTATCCACCGTTACATCAGTTGCTGCAAATGCTGATGTAGCCATTGCCATCATCAAAGCCATACACATCATCGCAACCCGTGTACTACGCCCCTTAAACGCTTGAATAATTCCTTTCATACTACCTAACACCTCCGAATAATTTTAGTAAATCTATGGATGAGCCTACGCCAAGACCGATTAATGTTACGACCCCAGCAAAGCCTAAACCCGCAATTATGCCAATCTTCATCAATTCTTCAAAATGGTCTGCAATCATTTCCCTGACCTCCAACCACTCCAAAAACTTTGCATAAGCAGCACACCAATAATTATGGCCAAGGCAACAAATATGTAAGATTGGTTCGACTGCATTGCATTGCCCTGTTCAATTAACTGAGTAAATTGTTCACCATCTAAATAAACGACATTAGTAACAGATACAGGCACGGGATTATCATTTGTTACTTCCATTTCCCACCCCTATAACGGACACGAAACCAACGGTATCCTTTCAGTACAGGTATAAAAGCGACTGCCAAGTAAGATTTGTAATCCATATTAAGAAACGCTTTTCCAATAGATTTAAGGATAAGAAGAATGTCCATTACACCATTTGTGCAGCATCTGCCATAACCATCATTCCAATTCCATCACGTTGCGCCCAAGCCTGTAATCTACCTTTCAGTTCAATCTTTTCCATTTCTTCGAAATTATCACCAACATGTCCCTCCAGGCGAGCCTGTACCTGTACTCTCTCCCCGCGTTGCATAATTAAGAGGTTAGTGAATTTTTTGCTGTCTTTTGTTTCCTCTTTAACGCTGGTAATAAGACCCTCAATTGTAACTTTCATCTTTTTTCCTCCTTTTTTACGAACAAGTATTTGCCACAGCACTATTATATATGGGTATATCTTCCTATGTCTATACTATTTTTTAGAAAAATAGTCTTTTAGTAAGACTTCCACCAAATTGTTATAATTTTCGGTGTCTTTTAGCATATCTACGATGTATTTCGGCAGCCGAAGAGTTATATTAACTTTCTTCATCTCCGGTGAAATACGTGGTCTCGGCACTATTACACCTCTGCTATCAAATTTAAAAAAAACTACCCTAATAGAGTAGTTTAGTTGACAAACAATTACAAAAGCCACCTGTTTCAATGTTGGATGTTATTAGTTATAATATAAGTACCTAACCCCGTCCAGAGGGTTGCTCATCGTTGTAATTTGCGGTGGGCTTTTCTTTTTTTAAGCCTAATTTTTCTAAGGCATCATAATATCCATAAAGTTCAACATAATTCAAAAGTGTTGCCCTCAATCCATTATGCAAAATGTAACGCCATTCCTGCCAATCCAACAAACCTAATAAATCCGCTTCTTCTATTTTTTCTGTTGCAACTTCTTCATCGCTTTTATCCTCAATCAAATACTTCGCCTTTAATCCTCTACTCCAAACAAGTTGGTGCATACCTTTCGTGGCTGCCGCATACTCTCTAAATTTATCCTCATACTGCAAATCGCCATCTTCTATGACTGCCCTCAAAAAATCAAATGGTGTCATGCTTCCTGCGCGACCCTTCTTGATATTGGCTTTAGTCATTTCTGAATCCGTACCCCAAGGCTTGTCCATGATATCGCCCCATTTGCCTATGTACTGACTAGCTTCTGCCGCATCATCAATTTTGAGACCATGTTCATAATTTGTGCTTAAGCCATTCTTTGCACAAGCACCCTCCCACATATCATATAACTTGTCTCTTACCTCTTCGCGTTCCCAAGGCTCAATCTCATTGTTATGCATCAAAAGCAAGTGTATATGAGGATGCCAACCATTTTGACCGTACGTTATTTCGAAAGCGCGTATCTTACCGACCAAACCTATAGATTCTCTAAATACACGATCACGTCCACCGCGACTAAAATCTTGAACCGACTTACTCAAAGCTATTAACAAGTCTTGCAATTTATCGGTTCTAGAATGACTGAAAGTAAGAGTTACCATCGTACAATAGCCGCCTTGCTGTAAATGACTATCAAAAGCAATCTTCAATTCAGAACGCCGCCGTTCACTTATCTTTGCCGCGCAAACCGGACACACCCAAACGCTACCACAAACCATCAAACCGCCGTAGAAAGCCTTCTGAGTCGATCTATGCTTAAAGAGACTAACATCACCGTAACGCTGAATTTGATGCCGTAAACATATACCTACACGATGATTAGGGAGCAAATGTTTAGATGCTGACTGCATTTGATATCTAAGAAATCGGTCATCGCCAAAATCATTAGATAATAACCCCTTATCTTCGTTTCTCTCTACCGCACCCCTGTTTTTCGTATTTTCGATGGTTCGTAATTTCGTAATACTTACCAAGGGCGCTGACGCGCCAAAACTCTCTCTCATATCATGTATTGACCTCCCTATCCCTGCCAGATCGGCAGATTGTATAAAGGGTATGGGCAGGGGTCAGATTGCAACCAACCGCTTTCATAGTTTCTTAGTACAACGCATTACTCTAAATCTTGCAGAAACTCTTTATCATCATCAGATGCATAAAATTCCAGCCAGCAAGCCAAACAAACAGGTTCTTTCTCATCATAAACAGGTCTTAGCTCAACTAGGTGAGTTGTCCGGCAGATCGTACATTCCATAGTTAAACTCCTCTCTTCATCAGCTTTCATTGCGTCTACTATTTACTAGACTTTTCTTTTTCATGTAATTCTCTAAAATAAGCCGACAACGAATTATACTCACCACGATCTATTAACTGTTCGATTTCCACCCAATCCCACTCAGGTAATGTAAGCTTCACCTGTCGTGACACACCAATTCTTGGACGTCCCATAACAGATTCAGATGATGTAGATTTCATGTCTCCACCTCCTTTTTGGTTACCTTTAATATAACTTGTTGGTTACCAAAAGTAAAGGGTTATTTTACCAAAATCAATCATTTATCAAATTAATAGATAGCATCTTTTCAAGCAGCCTACGATCACACAATTTATATCCGGTCTGTAACACATAGGCTGCTGACACCTCATAACGATCCGCTAATACCTTAATCTCCGCTTGTAAACTATCAGCAATATAAACATCAACTCGCATCTTTTTCTTCGGCATCATTATCCTCTCCTAAAGGGGCTGTAAGCTCCTCTGAGGTTCCAGCAGCTTGGGTCCCCCCTACGGGCTGCCCTCCCAAGCCGCCAGACTCCTCGACGGGCTTACAGTTTCCAAAATGGGCATCAAAATTATACTTACTGAAATCTATTTCCGGCGTATCTATTTTGATAGCATTACGATATTGATGTGTATTGTAGAGTTTTGAAAATGACTTAACAAAAATAGTGGATCCAGAAGACAACTTTTGCCGAGATTGCTTCCAATACGTAATATGCATAAAAAGAGTGAAAGGAAGATATTTAAACGGAAATATGCGATTTGCTTTCCGATGAACAACCTTATATTCCATGCAGCTCGTTATCGTCCGATTAATCTCTTTTTCATCCTGCATAATCAATGTAAAGTCATAACCCATATGACGAGATGTTTTGAAAAACTTTTTCCATTTACGTTGGGTTTCGTCAGTCGCTTTATCAGATGGATACAAGTCCCCAGCTTCATCCAAGACAACGAGACACAACTTTTTGAATTCATCAAAACCATATTCCTCTGACATTTTCATGAAAAGAGCCATTCCCGCCTCATCTTCCAAAATCTCAGTTGGAATATACATAAATCGGTCTGCATAACCCTTACGAACCATTCCTGGAGGGAAGTTAATAGGGAAATTAGCAATTACATAGCCACCCTTAGATAAATGCTTGATGATATCCTCAAGCGCGTGATATGTCTTTCCGCTGCCAATCGTCCCTATGTACTGATTGATAGTCAAAACCATTGCCAAAAGCATTACATCACCTCCAAGACTTGCAAAATTACTGTACTCCACAAAATAAGTGCAATGGCAGCCAGTAACATTTCTGTTTTTTCAAACTTCCAAAAAGATCGATCTTTATCCAAAATAATCATCCTCCCTTAGCAACTTTAAGCCAACGCGCTGCAACTCTAATGGAATACCAAACCGTTATCGCCCCGATCAGAACAGCAAGATGTGCCAACATGGTCGGAAACGGTATAAGCCAAGTCACATAACCTAAATCAATACTGCTTGGCTTTGATGCAGGATTACCAAAAGGACTCTCCGGTAAAAGCGCGAGACACCAAGACAAAGCACTCCCAACACCAGCAATGCAATAATTAAGCAACCTTATAAAAAAATTAGCCACAGCAGCCGCCCCTTTATTCCGGCATGAATTTCCTCATTGATAGAATCATCCCAAGATCAAACGCAATTATCGCAAACCACCTGACCACGACAGCAGCAGGTTCCATGATCGTAAAATCTATATCAAACTTAAGTTTCATTGATGTGTTAAATATAGGTATCGTCTTATCCACTTTTAAAATCGCTGCCTTAGGGGTCACATTAAATATTTGAAATTGTCTTTCTATGTCCCATGGAATACTAAAAGGAAATTTAGTGGTAAATAGATTTCCAGCCAAACGCAAAGGACCAAAATCGAGTTTATCTGAAGGTGCATTGCCCCAATCTATACCCGGGTTAGCTGTGCCGGCACCAACTGCTTCGCCTGTTAATACACCAGTTTGCACACCGGATATTGGTACACTAACTGACCCGTCTGCCGCAATTGCTGGTTTAGGATACTCAAAAGTAA
>NZ_JBBOZJ010000002.1:0-6441 GCF_038008565.1 Paenibacillus sp. FSL F4-0125 | reverse complement strand
CAGATTCGAAATCAGGACATGGCGATTTACTTCGCACGGCGTCGGCGTAATGACGGAACATATCCGGTAAAGGTTCAGATTAATCAATTCAAGCTGTGGGACTTGGGCGTACAGGATGCCTTTCTGGAGTCGCTGGAGGTGCTAACAGCACTTGGATTTTCATATGAAGCATCCAAGCCTAACCGGATTGACCTATGCGTCCATTCAGACCAATTTAGATGGACGCTGGACGACCTTAAAATGATGGAGTACCCAAGGAATGTGGGTAACGACAATAAGCCTAATTTTGTAAAATTAGACCCATGTACGGGGGAGTTCGAGACGGTGTACTTTGGAGACCGTTCACGATTGCAAATGCGTCTTTATAACAAGTCCATTGAAATTACTAAAAAAAAGAAAGAGTATTTCCGAGAAATTTACAAGCAGCATGGTATGGACGCTGAAAAAATTTGGAACTTGGAGTTTGAGGTGCATCGAGACTACCTGAAGGGCTTTGCGTGTGAAGAGACGGGCGAGACGGGGATATTTGATACGATGGACTTCTTACTCCGTTTGGACGGGCTGTCGCTGCTCTGGACGCATTTAATGAGTAAATTCGATCATCCGTCCGCATTTTGGAAAACAGTCCGCCAGGGCGACCCAAATCACTTTGTTGAGACGAAGAATTATATCTTCCGGTTAAAAGATATAGACACTACAAAGGAGCGGGAAATTCCGCAAATTCGCGGCAGACTGCAGAAACTGATTCTGAATGAGCAGCTAGAACCGGATGCCGATTTCTTTATTGAAGCTATGAAGATATTCGTAAACATGTTCCATGACAATGAAGGGGAGAAGGAGAAGGATTTCACAGAGGATGTGTTGAAAAAGCGGAGAGCGCTCATGGATGTGCAAATGCTTAAGAGAACTATGGCAGAGCGGCAGAAAACAAGCAATAAGCTGGAGCTGTTGGAAGAGCTTCTTCATAAAAAGAGGCTGCATAACGCAGAAAAGGTGCTAATAAATGAAAATGCTCATTGATCCGTGGGGGATTCAATGAGCGAATTAAACACTGTGAAGAAAATATATTATTTTTCGTACCTAAAGTAAAGTGATTTGTCCCCAAAATAGGCTGTTTTGTATCCAAAGTGCGCTGTTTTGGGGACAAATCACATCGTTTTGGATACAAAAACATGTTGCAGCGGTTTTGTTAATTGCGTTGACTGTCTCGAGCGTAGAGAACTATCATTAAAACTGGCACGAAAATAGCCTGTTCATAGCGGGATTTGTAGCGTTATTAATCCGATATAGGGAATGATAGCTAAGATGAAAAAAACCAAGGATATTGCTGCTTTTCTTGGAGTTGAACCCGGTACAGTTCGTAAGTATTGTGGAGCTCTTGAAAAGCATGGGTATATCGTTTTTAAGGACGGAAGTGGGCAACGGCAGTATAGCGATAAAGACGCTACGGCCTTTCAAGAACTTAAGGCGCTATGCGAGCGTAGCGGTATGACCGTAGATTCAGCAGCAGAAGTAGTAGCCACAAGGAATTTAAGGTCATTCGATGCTATAGCGCCTTCTGTTTTAGAGTCGGAAAAACATGACCTAATGCGATATGATAAGCGCTATGACCAAATGATGGAGGCCGTTAAAGAGATGGCCGAGCGTAACGAGCGACAGGCGGCAGAGTTGGAACGAATTCATAAGCGAATGGATGACCAAAACGCTAACATAACGGTGATTTTGCGCGAAATATTGGAGACTCGCCGTATGCTGGCGGCTGCAAATGATAAAAAGTGGTGGAAATTCTGGCGTAAGTCTAATGATTCTTCTTAATCCTAGTGATTTTTAAAGCTTTGGCGTGGAACTTGAAAGAAAAATATTTAGTGGTAGGGTGATTTTTTACGCGCAGGATAATTAATATATTATATATATTAATCTAAGTGCTTATTTTTAACATATAATTACAATTAAAACATGGAAGAACGCTAGTAATTCCGTTGACAAAAATTTATTCAAAGGTTACTGTTTAGACAAATTTAATATCCAACCCCAACCCTTGATGCGTCAACATCAAGGCCGGGAACTTAGCGAAGGTTGCTCCCGACGCTGAGTTATACATAAAGTACGATGGACTAACACAGTTTAGTCTATCTGTATATATTTTGGCAATGGAAAAGGACGGGGGCAAACCCTGTCCTTTTTTTCGTTTTCAAGAGTTGGTGTGGATAGGGATGCAAGGGGGAATTACGATGGCATATCTAAAATCACCTAAGACCTATATTGACGATTGCAACTATTTCGGAGAAGAAGTTAATCCTGTGAAATTAAATGAACTTTGGGAAAATCGTATTGAAAAAATATGCCTTAAGCAATTATTAATGACCTGTGAATTAAGCGGAAGAATTGCTGTGAATGGTCAAATTATGAGTCGAAAAGAACGGGAGAAATTCAGGGAAAACCGTTACTTATGTAATGAAAAGCCATATTATTTATTTCCTACTGATCAAATTCCATTGTACGTATATCTCAAAATAAACCCAAAAGAAGATCAACTAATTTATGAAGTTAATTAATATCTGGTAAAGGGGTATGTGAATATGACAATGTTTTTGAGAATGGGCGATTTTATCGGGGGAAAGAGAGAATGGGATTACGATATAAATAAACTTTCATCAAATGCTTATAAGCTTGCTCGTAAAACTATGACACAAGAGGAAGCTATTAATGCTGCAAAAATATTTACATTGTCTAGTTTTTTTTCTTTAACTGAAAATCTTTCACATGATAAAAGAATTAATTCAGACGAAGCAATAAGAATTTTGAAAAGAAAAATTTTCGAATTTGCTAATGTTTTAGATTTTGGCATAGAAAATTTAGAAAACTCAGAAAATTCAAAAGTAAGAAATCTGTGACGGTGGGACCGTGGGGCGTGGGATGTATTAGATATAAATATATCTATATTACGCTGCACGGTTCTTACTTTTCTTTTGGATCAAAGTGATTTTAGGAGATGAAGTAGAAGTGAGCATTGTGCAGATAGAAAAAATAGAAAATGACCCTCAAGAGTTTTTGTATCGTTTCCCTGATATAACTGCTGTTGAGTATCATAAGATGCAACAAGAATTTACTTTTTGGAAAACTGTTCAGATCGCTGAAAGAGTTGCAAAAATATCTGGATTACTGCTTGTGCCTAGGGCATGTATTCATTGGGAAAGAAAATCGAAATTTGATCCTGAGCGACGAATAATTATTAAAAAAAGAGTCTTTTATCTAATTTCTGAAACTGAAATGACGGAGATAGAGAAAAGTAAGTATCATGATTTCAATGAATTATTCCCTAATTTCCTGTCATATAAAAAATTAGTGGATAAAAAAGCAAAACCTTCAGACGTATGAGGGGTTTGTCTTTTTTTTGTGTGTTAAGCAGTTTCATTATGGGGTGGATGGAAAACGGTCTGTGAGTGGTTTAGAGCGGCAAAGGATGATTTTAGTATTTAAGTAAGGGCTTGTACTTGTCGGGGCTAGTATGGTGGCTAGAAATCGGTCTGTGAGGGTCTTGGAGCGGCAACGGCTGATTTTAGCGTTATAAATAAGAGTTGATGCCTGTCGGGGGGGGAGTAGGGTGGCTGGAAATCGGTCTGTAAAGGGATTGTAAGGGCAATAGCTGATTTTAGTATAAAAGTAAGGGCTTATGCTTGTCGGGGCTAGTATGGTGGCTAGAAATCGGTCTGTGAGGGTCTTGGAGCGGCAATGGCTGATTTTGGAGTTGAAATTTGAAGTAAAGGCTTATGCACGAGACAATTATCAATCAAGAACTATCTTGCAAATAAGATAGTATTACTTTAAAATCACCTCGTAATTAAGCATAATTACGAGGTGATTAAATGAGTAAAATTTCATGGGGAAGTAATAGAGATTTAAAAAAATACGACTACGATATTAAGCAATACTACAAAAATCTTGCAGAAAGTTGGAACAAACTATCAGATCATATTAGCAAACCGACAGATCGTCGAACAAATAAGTATCACGATTATACTGATTTTTTTGAGAATCTGTTGTATATGTGGGATATGATAGTTCAAAACGAACAAGAACAAAATGAACATATACAAAACTTAAAACAAGAATTAAACAAATGGACAGAACAACAAAAAGGTCGAAAATCTAAACTAACAGATCAAAAAAAATCTAATATCATGGAATGGAAAAAGGAGGGAATATCAAATAGTGAGATAGCAAGGCGAATTGGTATCTCAGAGGGAACTGTTAGAAATTTTTTGAGAATAAACAAATAAGCCAAGGTGGCTTACAATTATGGTTATTGGGAGGGAGAGGTAGAATGCCAAACTGGAAAAAAATTCAGATTACCGATGAAGCTATAGAAAGCGCGCATCGGATGAACTCATCTATTTCAAAAGATGATGCTTTTGATCTTCTCTTGGATTTAATAGAGAACGGAGAACATGCGAAGTTTAAAGGGATCGATCAGGACGGGGTGGAGTGTTACCGTCTTGAAAATGAGTATATCTACATCAACAATAATTTGTTGGTGAATTATAGCCGGAGAAATCGGTATTCGCTCAAAACGGTTACAGAAATCCATGCAGCAGAGGACGGAAGATGTGAAAACTGCGGAAGAGCAATGGATAAAAGGGCAGTTCAAATTCGTAGAATTGACCCATTTATATTTAACGAATTGAGTAATTATGTTTTGCTGTGCCCGGACTGTATGATAAATCAGCCTGACGTGCTTGAAGACGCGAAATTTGCTGAAGCCACTATTGAACGTTATCAGGAAATCCAAAGCGTTTCGCTAGATCAGGCGATACGTGAGTTAGATATAATCAAAAACAATTTGGTTTTATTGTTAGTAAAGGGAGGTCGGAGAAAGTATTGGCTTCCTAGTTTAGGGGTTTTTACATATCATCAAGGTGAATTGAGTATTGAAAGCTTTTATAAGAATGTAAACCCTCCTCTTGAGAAGAAGCTGCAGAAAAGATCAAGAAGATGGAGCGAAATAACGACTACATAGATGCTTATTTCTTCTGAGAGGTAAGGCGGCGAGGCTAGAAGGTAAAGTTAACGCGTTGCGCACCACCCCAAGTGAGGAAAATAAATCTTCTAAATAAAAAAGCCTAGCAATGAATGCTAGGCTCATGGTAATATTTTCTTAGATAAATGAAAAGGCCACGTTTCACGACGGCTAGAATTTACTAGATTCTAAGCTGTTTAACCGATCGACACATCGGAGAAACAGGCGCGGCGCTGAAAGCATGGCTTTGTATCTCATTGTAGCGGATTTTTAGTCTGTGATCAATAGGAACTAAGTTGCGGAAAGGCCCTCCTGAATCCCTTTGTGGAATCAGGAGGGCCTTTTTTCGTATCGGTTCCGTAGCGGATGTGTAGCGCCTTCCGTAGCGGTTATAGCGCCTCATGAAAGCCGTCACCGCATAGCGGCCGGAACGGAGTGAAGGACCCGAAGGGTTGACGAGTGGTTCCTGCCACCTACCCTAACAGCCGTTTCCGAACCTTGTGTTCGGGAACCTGCTACCCGGCGAGGGAAGGGTGCAGGGCATAGCCCGCCTGCCGGAGGCATTAGGGTTCAAGGGTGTCAACCCTTGCCGCCGGAGGCAAATCATTTTTAGAGAGGATGAGTTTCGTGATACTGAACAATGTGCAAAAAAAGACAATTAAAGAGTTGCCTGATGGAGAACATTACACAATCGGAGGTGTTTCGGTAGGCGAGGATAAGAGATATGAAGTTCATAGAGTGAGTCATCTTGAATACAGGGTTGGAGTTTATGCTTTGATGATTTGCTTACATCTTGATTATTTCGATAATTCAGACGAAGTAATACGCTTCATAGAAGTTCATTAATCCGTAGTTTTCTCGCACTTATTCTATTGTTAAATATTCATAGAGAATGCAAGGATTTGGAGGAAGGGTTAGGGGCGTAAATGCTCAAAATGGTGCGAGACCCCAATGCTTATAATATGGGGTCACGGTAGACCCTCTGAATACGAGCCAAACCCTTACTGCTCTAAGGTTTGAGCCCTCCACTACACGAACGATGAAGTAAACGGGAGTAAATCATACGATAAATCTAGAAAACAACGCTTTTTATATCTAAAATCGAATTTTATATGTGTTGATGTTTAGGAGGGGTTGGAATGCCGCAATTATATACTAAGAATAACGGGACAGTTCGGGGAAAAAAAAGGTATTGTCCTGATCCAAAGCATTTTCTGTTCAATGTCGACACGCTTTGGTATACATATGATGCCGATAATTACGATGCGGTCATGCAGGAAGGTCTTATGCAGCGCCTGATTGACGGTAAAAGCATTTCAGAAAACGGAGAGGATACAGACTACATACAACTGCTGTTGGGGCGCTATGAGTATCCTGTGACGTTTAGTATCGAATCCAGCGGTCAAGCGCCTATCTATGCCTTT